>NZ_CP123781.1:4200000-4216658 GCF_029909415.1 Minwuia sp. IMCC3009 | reverse complement strand
TCCTGAAGGACCGATCAGGCGCGCCGCTGCGCTCGACGCGGGGATCACGCCGGAGATCTGTTCGACCGCGATCCACCTGGAATGGATGCGAAAGGCGGATTCCGGTATCCGCCCGGACATGTCTCTCGAGGAGTGCCGCAGGAGCGCCGAGGCGGCCGGCGACCGTACCCCGTCCGTGATCGGTCGCATCGCGGCGATATGGGAGGCGCTGGGGGCCCTTGTTTCGGACAGTGGGCCAGAGCGTTCGGGGCGATTGACGCGACTCTCGAACGCGAATGGCACCGGAGTGATTTCGGTGCGCGGTATGCGGCACGTCGCGAAAGAGCTCCATTGCCTGCGTACGCTTGTTCTGGATGCAACGCTGGACGAGGAGATCGTGAAGCAATGGTTCCCTGACCTGCAGGTAGTGTTCGACGGCGACGCGACGATGGCGCACCAGCGGGTGCGGCGGGTGGTTGACCGGACATTCGGAAAGTCCGCAGTCCTACACCGTCCTGGCCTGAAGCCGGATGAATGTCGGCGACGGGGACGCAACGCCGAGGGCGTGGCAGAGTACATCGACTTTCGTGCGGGGCAGTACGGTCGGCTGCTTGTCGTGACCTACAAGGACCTCAGGGAGCGGCTGGAAAAGCGAGGCCTGCCTTCCAACGTGGACATCGATCACTTCAACAACCTCCGCGGCTTGGATGTATACCGCGACGTCGACTGCATCGTCGTGATCGGGCGACCGCAGCCGCCGAGTACCGAAGTGGAGGCGATGGCCGGAGCGTTGACGGGAAGCGCCGTTGAACCCGCTGCGGGGTACGACAGGCAAGGCAAGCATCCCGACCCCTTCACGGATCGATTGCGTTGGCAGATTTGCGAAGCCGAGGTGCTCCAGGTGATTGGCCGCGGCCGCGGCGTCAACAGGACGGCGGACAACCCGTTGCAGGTAGACCTCCTGACAAACGTGCAGCTGCCGCTGGAGGTCCATGAGCGTTTCCGGTGGAAACAATTGGAGGTCAACAAGGTCGACCGCATGGCGCTTGCCGGAGTTGTGCTGCTCTCTCCCGGCGACGCGGCGAAGGCTTATCCCGACATCTTCAAGAACGTGGCGGCGGCCCGCTACGCTCTACGAGTGATTTCGAGTGAAAATCCCTATGAATATATCTTTATAGGGAAATTAACGCTAAATCACCCGGTCGAAGTCGTGTACCGGCCGGAGCCGGGAGGCCGGGGACAGCAGAGCCGCAAGGCCATCTTCGATCCCGACCGGGTTCCCGACCCCAAGGGGTGGTTGGTCGAGCACCTAGGGAATGTTGCAATATCCGAGACGGTAGTGTTCCGGGGCGTGGTGTAATTTTGTTCTCGGGCTTGGAGTCGATCCACTAGCCCGACGGAAAGGAGTTCGCCTTGTGAAACCGCGTGCATGTTTGGAAATAGCTCTCATCTGCTTGGTTTTTTTGAACGGGTTCGCCCAGGCCGACGAGAATGCCGTCGCAAAATATAGTGACTATCTGCCGGAACAGCTTCTAGCGTTGTCCGAGGACGAGCGGCGAGATTCAGTCCCGATGATGTTCAGCGGCGCCGCCAACCTCGCGATATCGCCTGCAGGTAACCTCATCATGCAGGCCAACTTGAATTCGCTGATGTATCCCGGATTTGCTGACTATGAGGGCGCAAAGCGCGCGTTTCAGGCGGATATGGGTGAGGAACCCACGGGCAAGCTGACCGTGTGGCAGATTCACACGCTCGGATACCGCGCGTCGCGCCTGAACATGACCGGTGTCAGTTTCTTCCCCTTCGACTTCGGCGGCATTTTGGGCGAGAACTGGGCTATCGTGGAGGGCACGGTTGAGATGATTGATGAAAAAATCGGCTATCCGATCAACCACGCCAAGATTGACTGCAGTCGCGCTGAAGGCACATGTAAATATCGCATGATTGTGATGGAGCTTCCCGACGAAAAATCTTGGTCCCAGACATACCAAGTCGGTGATCTCACAGACGAAACCTATCGGATTACACGGTGGGAAGGACAATTAATCGATGCTGTCTCGATGAACAGTAGCGCATGCCGAACCAATCAGCTTAGCTTCAATTTCGAGACACAGGAGTTTTTTGAAATCGCACGAAATAAGACCGCTGGAGACTGCGAAACTATTCTTGGAACAACGCTCCCACGCCTAGAGAAGCCGCGTGTTTCGAGGATTGTGGATGGGAGAGAAATTATCAGTGCTGAATTCAACGCGATTTTTGATGAGACGTTTGCGTTCCTATCAAGTTCGTTCCGAAATCGAGTCAAGGCGCTGCGCGCTAGAGCGGATGACAAGTGAGCTTGGTTTGGGCCCCTGGGGTGTCCTCCCCCTGGGGGGTGTCTGCCCCGCCTGGCGCACGGCGCGTCGATGATCGTCGGGTGATCTCCGGTATCATCCATGTTCTCAAGACAGGTTGCCGATGGTGCGATTGCCCTGTCGAGTACGGTCCATCGACGACGATCTACAATCGCTTCAATCGCTGGTCACGCCGTCGCTTCTGGACGGACCTGACGGAGGCCCTGGCTGCGGCTGGCGCAGTACCGACTTCGAGCGCCATCGACAGCACTTATGTGAAGGCGCATCGCTCGGCCCGCGGCGGAAAAGGGGGGCCAAATCGCAGGCGATCGGACCTTCGCGTGGCGGCCAGACGACCAAGGTCCACGCGCTCACCGACACGATAGGCCGTCCCTACGCTTTTGAACTGACTGCTGGCAATGTCTCGGATGCAAAGGCGGCAAGGTTGCTCTTCAACAGACTGGCTGGTGCCCGAAGGCTGCTCGCCGACAAGGGGTACGACGCCAATGCGATCCGCAGGGAGCTTCGCCAGAGCGGTATCGTTCCCGTCATTCCGGGGCGCATCAACAGAAAGCGCCGGATCGTCTACGACAAGCAGCGCTATCGCGAGCGTCACCTGATCGAGAATGCGTTCTGCCGCATCAAGGACTTTCGACGCGTTCACACACGCTACGACAAGCTGGCCAGAAACTTCCTGTCCGCTGTCGCAATCGCCGTCCTCGTCGCATTCTGGCTATGATTGAGTCTCAGCCCTGGAACATCGCCGATGGGCGGCGAAATCCGTTCTTATGGGCAGTACCCAAAAATAAACCTAAATAAATCGAAAAGTGAATCCGACAATCTTTGTTGCGAACGAAATACCTTGTTAAATTTGGTTATCTGTTTAGTTCTTTATATTTTAGTACTCTGCGATTATTTCTGGATACATCTTGGATATGTCCAACTTATTAGATATTTTTGCTTTTATGATGCCAACCCACCCACATCGCGAGTCGCCAAATTCTTCTCCGATATCAGCACGATGCTCTATAGGTATCCAAATCACAAGGTCCTCTGCTAGCAGTTTTTCTTTTTTTGCTGAGGCGGTGGGCGCAAGAGTATCGAAACCTCCATCATCTGCTGCGATATGGACCACCACAAGTTGCTTTCCATCATCAAGTGCGCCTTGGTCTTGGAGAACAATGCCTACTACCCCCTTTCCCTTCTCCAATTGTGTCTGGCCAAACTGGCACGTATATTCGAAAAAGGATCGATTGTCTTGAAAGGTCAGGCTTTCAACAAGCCTGCTGGCTCTCTTCCGCCGGAACGGCCACATTGATCATTCCCTCCCTGGTTGCCTGCAACGTGCTTGATCTGAGTTTTTCAGCAGGGCGCTAGCGCTTCCGGTTCTCAAACGCCTCGGTCCATTCGCGGGCGCGCCGTTGTGCCTCTGCGACCTGTGCAGACGTCATGCGTTCGGCAATCGAGGCACGAAGTTCGTAACCCTTTGCATAACCTCTAGCAGCGGCGAGGTTGGCCCAAGCATGTGCTCGCACAAAATCCTGCGGAACGCCCTTTCCTAGGAAATCCATGAGTGCAAGGCTGTGCTGCGCGGAAGCATTCCCCTGCTCAGCGGCGAGCCGATACCACTTCACTGCCTCCGCGTAGTCCTGCAGGACGCCAGTGCCGTAATCGTACATTAGACCAATGGCCCATTGCGCGCCTGCATGCCCCTGCTCTGCAGCAAGTCGGTACCACTTCAGCGCTTCGTCATAATCCTGCGGAATGCCATGTCCGTGCTCCGACATAACGCCAAGGTTGTATTGAGCGTCTGAATGACCCTGCAGGGCGGCGAACCGATACAGTCTCGCCGCCTCGGTGGAGTCCTGCCGGACACCGTTACCGACATAGTACATACCAGCGAGATGGAACTGGCTAGAGCGGTGCTCTTGGTCTGCACCGAGCCGAAACAGTCTCGCCGCCTCGGTGGAATCCTGCGGAACACCTTTGCCGTCTTTGTACATCAGTCCCAATAGGTATCGCGACCTGACGAGACCTTGTGCGGCTGCTAGCCGGTACCACTCAACGGCCTCAACATGGTCCTGGGATACGCCTTCACCGTACTCGTACAGGACACCGAGGTTGTGCTGCGCCATCGAAAAGCCTTGGGCAGCAGCTAACCGATACCACTTCACCGCTTCAACTTTATCTTCTCCGACACCTTCACCCGTGTCGTAGGCAACACCAAGGTTATATTGTGCGGCAGCGTGCCCCCTCGCAGCGGCACGCCGGTACCACTTCACCGCCTCGGAATCATCCTCTTCGATACTCCAACCGGAGTCGAAAATTCGCCCTATCAAAAATTGATACTCAGCGCTGCCATGGTTGCTTGCCCACTCAAGCTGTGCGCCCCATTCGGCGGTGCCGACACATGGATCGGGTGACGCGTAACCGCATGGATTGGCGGGTATGTCCTCCCGCGGCGAAGCTAGCGTGCTCAGCGCCATCAGCGCAGCAATGGAAAGGAGCACCAATGTTTTCATGCCATACAGCATACCATCCGCGTTTCCGAAATCGAGGGCTTTAGCGAACCGTGATTTGGCTCAGGCAAGCCTCGGTGCCTCGGTGCCACGCTGCTCGTATGCGCAACACTACCTCAACCGCTCACAGGCGACCCCGTCCCGATCCCCGTCCAACCGATGCGGGTCTCCCGGGCCGGCCGCCTCAAAGAACCACTGCGCCTCAACCCATGTGCGGAAGTCCCCGCAGTCGCGATCTGGTCCCGAGGTTGATGTGGCGGGCGGACGTGACGGCGACGTCACACCTAGACGATCCCCTCGCCGCCAGTCCCAGGGCGGAACGAAATGGCCGCGCCAAATCCCCCGTCCAGCCTGACTAGCTTCGTTCTCCGCAGCTACGTAGTCGGTCGAATATCGACGATAGGCAACTGCCCACCCGTTGCGGACCATCCATCTGTTGAGGTCAGTCTGCCCCTGTCGGCAGATAGCAATGACCCGGCCATAGCGGTCGCGCTGGAAGGTCTCACAGCGAACCCGCAGATGTCCGATCCGTTCCGCCAATGCCAGACTGGCCTGTTGACCGCAGCGCCAAACCTTGCCCCCTGCCTCGCATGTCTGAGCGCTCTCTGCTGCGTCGATGCCATGCAGCCGGATACGTTCGCCGTGGATAACGACGGTATCACCATCCGTCACGGATACCCGGCCGACGATCTCTTCGGCGACCGCAGCCTGCCAAAGCAGGATCGGCAGCAGGACGACCACTCTAGTAAGGATGATCATTGCGTGCCTTCTGCGACTGCAAAGCTCCCGTTTCGACGGGGGAAGAGTGTCAGGTTGTCCAAGGCGATTGACAACCCCTCGAAATCTTAGCGGGGACTAGAGAGGCTGGGACCCCTAAACCCGGCCAGATCTTGCCGATTGGGGCCCCTGGGGTGTCCTCCCCCTGGGGGGTGTCTGCCCCGCCTGGCGGTCGAGGCCATCAAGCATCCCCAGAAGGTCCGCCAGGGCTTTTTCGTTTGCCTCACGCCTCTGCGCTTCCCCCCCACCGAGCAATCCGCATAACTTCGCCTTCAGCGTCGTCGCCTTGATGGCCGCTGAGGCGTTCCGGCAGGCGCGGGCGACAGCGTGATCGAGGTCCGCCTGGCGGATCATGTCCTGCAGCGCCACTCCGGCCTGGGCTGCGGCTTCGGCGGAAATCACCGCAACCCTTGGCGCAACCTTGGCGGCCTTGCGCGACGCAGCGGTGTGTACGCTCTCGGGCTTCCATTCGCGAGCATATGGCCAGACATCACGGAAAGCGGCGCTCTGCGTCCACCCGGCGGCGATGAGCTGTGCAAATCGTTCGTTGCGGGGCTGGCGGTCGGCGCTCGCGTGCATTGTCTCTGTCACCGTTGTCTCCACTGCAAAGTGGCGTTGATCCCGCAGCATCCCGGCCTAGGGATGATATAGCGCGGCTAGCGCGATCTGCCACCGATGCGCCCGGGGGACGATGAACGATGAAATCGCCCTCTCTGCTGACATGGCGCTGACACGGTGGAGTCTAGATCGGAGATCGTCACCGCGCACCAAAACTTTTTATATTTATTCCATGAAGTTAAATGGTGGGCGCGGCTGGGATTGAACCAGCGACCCCTACGATGTCAACGTAGTGCTCTCCCACTGAGCTACGCGCCCCCGTGCGTCCCGTGGGAAACGTTGGGACGCGGGCGGTTCTATAGCCGGGGGCGGGCGGGGCTGCAAGGGGTTTTGGTCCCATGGGCGGCACGGGGCGGGCGCGCGTCCCGCCCCCTGCCGTGTGCAGCCCCCCTCATGTCAGGTGCCGGTGAACTTCGGCGGGCGCTTTTCGCGGAAGGCCGTGCCGCCTTCCGTGAAGTCGTCGGAGGTGCGGATCGCCTCGATATCCCGGCGGGCGAGACCCGCCAGTTCGGAGGGGCCCTTCGGCAGTGTGGCGGCCACGTGGCGTTTCAGCGTGCGCACCACCAGGGGCGCCATCGCGGCCAGGCGGCGGGCGTGGTCCATGGCCACGTCCATCAGTTCGGCCTGCGGCACGAGGCGGTTGACCAGCCCGACCTCATAGGCGCGCTGCGCCGACAGCGGCTCCCCCAGCAGCATGAATTCCATGGCGATCTTGTGCGGGATGCGGGCGGCGACGGAGCTGATCAGCCCGCCGGAGATGCCCACCTTCGCCTCCGGATAGATGAAGCGCGCATCATCGGCCATGATGCAGAGGTCGCAGAACTGCACCAGGATGAAGGCCCCGCCGACGCAGGTGCCATTGACCGCCGCCACCACGGGCTTGTCGACCGCGACGCCGACATCGGGGCTGAAGGGCCAGATCTCCGGCGGATCCGACAGGTCCGCACCGACCGAGAAGTTCTTTCCCGCGCCGGTCAGCACGGCGGCACGTTCCGGCCCGTCCTGGAACCGGTGCCAGGCGGCGACCAGTTCGTCCCCGAGGTCGCGGGAAAGGGCATTGTACTTGTCTGCCCGGTTCAGGGTGATGATGGCGACGTCACCCTCCGTCTCGTAGCTTACGAGGCCCATGTCCGCTTACTCCCCTGTTGCCGGTTTCGGATCCGGATTGCGCTTCTTCAGAAGGTAGCTGTGGCTGCCCTCCAGCACCTGCACGCCGTCCTGATTGTGGATGGTGGCGCGGCAGACGACGACCCCTGTGGTGCGCCCGGGGCGCAGTTCGGTGATGGTCAGCAGCGGGTACAGCGTGTCCCCGGCATAGACCGGGGCCAGAAACTTCGCCGACGCCTCCAGGAAACCGACCATGGCATCCCCGAAGACATGCGGCAGGATCCCGGCCCCCGCCGCCGTCTGCGCCATCACCTGCAGCCCGTGCGCCAGCAGGCCGCGATGGCCGTGGCGTTTGCAGTATTCGACGTCGTAGTGGATCGGGTGATTGTCCCCCGATGCCAGCTGAAAGGCCGAGAACAGGCCGTCGGTCTGGGTGCGGGAGTTGATGTAGAATTCCTGCCCCACCTCCAGGTCCTCGAACCATGATGTCTCGCACATCCGGTGCTTGGCCGGATCGAATGTCGTGTCCAAGTCAGTTCCTCCCCAGGTCTTCCAGTACGTGCGGCAGCTGCGCCACCGATTCGATGATCAGGTCCGCCAGCCCCTCCAGATCCTGCCGGGACCCGGTGCCGGACAGGACGCCCACCGCCAGCCCCGCACCACCGGCGCGGGCCATCTGCAGATCATGGACATTGTCGCCGATCATGACGACCTCTGCCGCCGCAAGGCCGACATGTCCGGCGAAGCGGTGCAGCTGGTCCGGCGCAGGCTTGGGATCGGGCACCGAGTCATATCCCATCACCAGACTGAAACGGTCGAGAACCCCGAGCCGGTCCAGCGTCGCAACGGCGCTGGCATGACCGTCGTTGGTGGCGACCCCCAGCGGGTATCCGGCGTCGCGCAGCGCATCCAGCGCCCCGGAGAGACCCGGAACAGCCGCGGCACAGGCCGCCCCCTCCGTGGCGCAGGCGTGATTGAAATGGTCGATCATCGTCTGGCGCCGTGCACCGCTGAGTGCCGGATGCCAGAGGTCGACGGTCTCGTCGATCGTGCCGGCGGCAATCACCGACCCGGCGCGGAACCGGCCCGTTGCCGGGTCCAGCCCCCCCATCTGCAACAGCTCCGCCGCGCGCGCCGGATCATCGGGTGCCGCCTCCGCCGCCAGCCGCGCCATCACCGGATACCAGGTTCGGTCGAAGTCGATCAGCGTTCCGTCCTTGTCGAACAGTACCGCACGCAGTGCCAAGCCTTGCCCTCCCCCGTCCGAGCATCAAAGATGGGCCATCATGCTTCAGGGAGGGCACCGGATGGAACAGGCAGACTACGGCAAGCTGCTGGATGACGAGATCAGGGCCTTCATCGCGGAGACCGAGAGCTACTATCCGGCTGATGCGGTGGACAAGACGGTGGCGGGACAGCGTGAGGTCTATGACCGCATGTGCCGTGCCTTCTTCGCGGGCTATCCCGAAGGCGTGAGCGCGACCGACAGCACGATCCCGAGCGCCGATGGCCATGCCGTGCCGATCCGCAGCTACCACGGGGCAGACAGTGACCCGGCTGCGGCGGTGCTGTACCTGCACGGCGGCGGCTTCGTCGTCGGCGGACTGGACAGCCATGACGACGTCTGCGCGGAGATCTGTGCGCGCACCGGTTTCGACGTGGTCTCGGTCGACTATCGCCTCTGCCCGGAGCATGTCCATCCGAAGGCGTTCGAGGATGCCATGGCCGGGTGGGCCTACCTGCGGGCGGCCACGGATGCCGCAATCGTGCTGGCCGGGGACAGCGCCGGGGGCAATCTGGCGGCCTCTCTCTCCCATGCGACACGGGGACAGGACAGGCCGCCTGCCGGGCAGGTGCTGATCTATCCGGGCCTGGGCGGCAACATCGACGAAGGCTCCTACGTCCTGCACGCCGATGCACCGATGCTGAAACGCAGCGACATGGACTTCTACCAGGCCATGCGCAGCGGCGGTGCCGATGTCCGTGGCGACGCGACCTATGCGGCCCTCTGGGACACCGACTTCACCAGCCTGCCACCGACCTTCATCGCGTCAGCCGAATGCGACCCGCTGTGCGACGACGGGGATGTCTATGCACGGCGCATAGTGGAGGCAGGCGGCAGCGCGGTCTGGCTGAACGACCGGGGGCTGGTCCACGGGCACCTGCGCGCACGCCATCGCGCCCGCCGCGCCCGGGAGAGCTTCGACCGGATCGTGCAGGCGATCGACAGCCTGGGACGCACCGGCAAGCTGCCCTGACGGGGGTGCCGGGACCGGCGCAGACCCAGCCCGCAGGCTATCGCGTCGTCACGTGATGAATGGGGCTGTCCGGATAGAAGGCGTGGTAGGCGAAGACGAAATCGACGCCATGCCGGACATCGACCTCCCTGCCGTTCTCGAAACGGGTGACGGTAAAGTTGCCCACGTCCCGCCCCTCCGCAATCTCGCCACTGTCCAGGGCCGACGCCTGTCCGGGTTCCCAGTGGATCGTCGTTCCGTCATCCAGATGCACGGTGCGGTTCAGTTTCATGAAGTCGAGGCTCCACGCCCCTCGCTCTGCCAGCGTCACCACCCGCATCAGGGGCGGAATGCCGGCCGGCATTTCTCCGCGATACAGGAAGGGACGCGCTGAACTGTCGTAATGCAGGTAGGGATTGCCGCCGTAGGAACGCTGGTAGCGTCCGTTCGGCACCAGCACGGTCGCCTCCGGCGCGCGGGCACGGAACCGGGCCCAGGACTCCAGCCGTGACGGGATCATGGTCAGGCGGGTGCCGGTCATCTCGCCCACGATGGCTTCACCGAGGAACTGCTGCCACCAGCTCTCGGTCTGGCGGTCCCACATCACCAGATCGGACCGACGCAGCTTTCCCGTGGTACCGAAATCCAGCACGCGGTCGCCGACGCGCCGATCGAACACGATGGCCGCGTTGCACAACGGGCAGAACGTCACGGCAACCGGGACCCCGCCAATCGTGTCGTTGGCGATCTCGTGAAACATCAGCACCTGCAGCGGATAGGCCTTTGCCTCCCCGTTCACCACCAGCCCGATCACCGGTTCCCGGTCCGCCAGAATCCCGTCGGCTTCGGTCACGGACACGAAGGCCGGTTCATCGATCGGCGGGATACCGTCCTTCGGCGGACCGCCATGCAGGATCTCCGAGAAATCGACCGAGGACCTGCTGAAGTCCGTGACCGGCCATTCCTGCTTCCAGTAGCGGACATACTGCGCGTCGGTCTGCGCCCAGGCCGGTCCCGCGGCCAGACCGAACAGCCATGCGGATGCCAGCAGCAGCCTGGTAATCGAACGCATCGAACCCTCCCCCTGAACACCTTCCGTGTCTACGGAGAACCCTAGGTGCCGGGTTGCGCCGGATCGACACACATGGACGTGACCAGAACGCGAAAGATTCTTGCGCACAGCGGAGCGTGGCGGGCCCAGCCGGCGGAATATTCTCGCCAGCGAGATGGATTACTGCGTTTTTGTGACACCCTGCGGTTGAGTGTTGAACCCGCGCGCAGGCTGAGCCAAATCCTGCCCCGGAACAGGGAAAGTCCCGCAAACGCGATCAAGGAGGCCATGATGGCCGTGTTCAGCGCACCCGATTTCGACGACCACGAGGAGGTCGTGTTCTGCCGCGACGCCGCGACGGGTCTGAACGCCATCATTGCCGTCCATGACACGACGCTGGGCGCCGGACTCGGCGGCTGCCGCTTCTGGCCCTATGCCAGAGAACAGGAAGCCCTGACCGACGCCCTGCGCCTGTCGCGCGGCATGACATTCAAGGCTGCCCTGGCCGGCACCGGTCGCGGCGGCGGCAAGTCGGTGATCATCGGTGATCCGCGCAGGATCGCCACGCCGGACCTGTTCCACGCCATGGGCCGGTTCGTGGAACGCCTCGGCGGCGCCTACATCATCGCGGAGGACGTCGGAACCTCCCCCGCCGACATGGCGTTCGTGCGGGAGGAAACAGGTTTCGTCGCCGGACTGGAAAGCGGGTCGGGCGACCCCTCCCCCGCCACCGCGCTCGGCGTGTTCGTCGGCATCCAGGCCGCACTGAAACATCAGCGTGGCGACGATGAACTGAAGGGCGTCACCGTCGCGGTGCAGGGTCTCGGCCATGTCGGCTGGGATCTCTGCAACCGCCTGCACGAGGCCGGGGCAAGGCTGATCGTCTCCGACATGCGCGATGGTCTGATGACTGCCGCCACGAAGTCGTTCGGCGCGGCGGCGGTGGGCACCGACGCGATCCACAAGGTGCGTGCCGATGTCTTCGCACCCTGTGCGCTGGGCGCGGGCCTGAACGATGAAACGATCCCGCTGCTGCGGGCCTCCATCGTCGCCGGGTCGGCCAACAACCAGCTCGCCGAGGCCCGGCACGACGAGATGCTGGCAGCGCGGGAGATCCTCTATGCCCCGGACTACGTCATCAACGCGGGCGGCATCATCAACATCGCCCATGAAGGCCCCGACTATGACCGTGACACGGCGTTCGAACATGTCACCCGCATCGGGGGCACACTGACGGACCTGTTCCGCCGCGCGACCCGGGAAGGCATCCCGACGGGTGCAATGGCCGACCGGATGGCGCAGGAAGTCCTCGGCAAGGCGGCACGAACCCTGGCCGCCTGACGGCCGCCGCCCGGCTGGCGACGCCGCCTCATTGACGCGGCTTTCCGACCATAGTCTTCTCCAATCCACAGGATTGAACGGGGGATATTCCGGTGGCGCTGCAACGCAAGCTTCTGATGATCGTGCTGGACGGGCTGGCCTGGCGGGCTGCCCGGCGGCTGATGGGCAATCTGGAGGGCTGGGTCAGCAGCGGGGAGGCGCGTGTCTGGCGCATGCGCTCCGTCCTGCCCTCCACCTCCGGTCCCTGCTATGCCTCCATCCATACCGGCGTGCCGCCGCAGGTGCATGGCATCACGTCCAACCAGACCGTGCGTCGGCTGAATCTGCCGGACATCTTCTCCGCCGTTTCAGGGGCGGGCGGCGTCACGGGCGCGGTGACCCATTCGGACTGGTCGCGGATGTTCAACCGCGATCCCTTCGATCCCGTCCGGGACATCGAATTCGATGATGACAGCCTGCCGATCCGGCATGGCCGGTTGCACACCATGACCGGCGAAAGCCGCGACAACCAGATGACGCCAAGTGACGTGGACCTGTTCGCCACGCTGACCAACCTGATCGGCCGCTTCGGCCTGGACTATGGCCTGCTGCATACCTGCACGCTGGATTCCATGTCGCATCGCTTCGGGCAGGACTGTGGCCCGATGGACCTCGCCTGCTACACGGTGGATGCCTCGCTCGCAGCCTTCCTGCCGGCCTGGCGCGCGGCGGGGTACGAGGTGATCGTGACCGCGGACCATGGCCACAGCGACCGCGGCCATCACGGCGGCAATGCGCCCGACATGCGCGACTTCCCGGTCTACTATTTCGGTGACGCCAAGGGGCCGGAGGAAGACGCGCTGCTGGACCAGCTGCAGCTTGCCCCCACCATCCTCTCCCGCTTCGGACTGCCGATCCCCGACAGCATGCAGGCGAAGCCGTTCCTGAAAGGCAGCGTGTCGAACTGATGTACCGCCCCAGCCATTTCAGCGTCGAGGACGCTGCCACATGCCACGATCTGATCGAAGCCAACGAGTTCGGCCTGCTGGTCACGACGGGCCCGGATGGCGCGCCCTTCGGCACACACCTGCCCTTCATCCTTGACCGCCAGGCTGGCCCGAACGGCACCCTGCTGGCGCACATGGCGCGGGCCAATCCGCAGTGGCGGGATTTCGGGCGCGCGCCGGTGCTGGCCGTGTTCTCCGGCCCGCACACCTATGTCTCGCCAACCCTGTATGCCTCCAGTCCGAACGTGCCGACGTGGAACTATGCCGTTGTCCACGCCTATGGCACGCCGCAGATCATCGGGGACGCGGACGAAGTCTCCGCCCTGATGCGCCGCCTCAGCGGCGGGTACGAGGGCGCGGAGGGCTGGCAGTATGAATCCACGCCGGAGAGCTACCGCGCCGGGATGCAGAAGGGCATCGTCGCCTTCCGCATCCCGATCGAGCGGCTGGAGGGAAAGTGGAAGATGAGCCAGAACCGCACGCCGGAGGATCGGGCCGCTGTCCGCACCGGCCTCGCCGCCTCCGACGATGCCATGACGCGGACAGTCGGCGGCATGATCCCCGGCGATGACCGGGACTGACGATCAGCCGACCTCTTCGGCGGGGCCATGCGGCGCTGAAACACGTTTCAGAAAGG
Organism: Minwuia sp. IMCC3009; assembly: GCF_029909415.1. GTDB lineage: Bacteria > Pseudomonadota > Alphaproteobacteria > Minwuiales > Minwuiaceae > Minwuia. Next base: position 4,203,073 of record NZ_CP123781.1, on the reverse strand, counting down.
TCCTGTCTTCCCGCAGCAGGAACTTCTCCCGCTGGGCAAAGCCGTAGTTCTCCTGCCCCAGGGGATCGGCGGCCAGCTTTGCCCGATAGGCTTCACAGGCCGCCAGGCTCTCGATGTTGTAGACGCCGTAGGCCAGCGTGGATGACCCCTCGTGCGGCGCGTAATAGCCGACCAGATCAGCGCCGCAGCGCGGGATGGCCTGACCCCAGTTGCGGGCATATTCGGCAAACTGCGCCTTCTTCGTCGGGTCGATGTGATAGCGGATGAAACATGTGATCATGGGAAACTCTCCGGGTTTGCGTTACGCACCCGGGAATGCCCGATTGTCGCCTGTAGAGGCTTCGACTATCATCGAACCATGAAAGAAGGACCAGATATTGCCCTGCTCGGTTCCGTCATTGGCGACCCGGCGCGGGCCAACATGCTGATCGCGCTGATGAGCGGCAAGGCGCTGACGGCGACGGAACTGGCCTCGGAGGCCGGTATCACCGTCCAGACAGCCAGTTCCCACCTTTCGAAGCTGGAGGGTGCCGGGCTGCTGCAGCAACGCAAGCAGGGCAGGCACCGCTATTTCACGCTGGCCGACGATGAAGTGGCTCAGGTCCTGGAGGCCATGATGGGCCTCGCCGCAAGCCGGGGACTGATGCGGACCCGCCCGGGTCCGAAGGATCCGGCCCTGCGGCGCGCGCGCGTCTGCTACAACCACCTGGCCGGTGATCTGGGCGTGCAGCTTTTCGACAGTCTGCAGCAGCGCCAGTTGCTGACCGGATCAGAGACGGATTTCACCCTGACCGACGCGGGCCGCGAATTCCTGGAAGACCTCGGCATCGATGTCGAGGCGCTGGAGCGGGAGCGGCGGCCGGTCTGCAAGTCCTGCTTGGACTGGAGCGAGCGGCGCACGCACATGGCCGGCGCCCTCGGCACCGCGCTGCTGGACCGTTTTATCGGGCTTGGCTGGGCCGAGCGGGTACCGAAATCGCGGATCATCAGTTTCTCGGCCAAGGGGCAGAAGGCCTTCGAGACGCATTTTCCCACGGTGAACTGACCGGGACCCCCCTCGACCTGCCGTCGCGTCACCCCATATGGGGGAGATGAAACAGAAAATGCGCCACCCGTTGTCACGCCTGCATGTCCTTGTTCCCGCGCTGCTGACGCTGTCCTGCGCGGCCGTTTCGCAACCGCTGCCACCCGATCATCAGCCCGTGGGCGAAAGCTTCCATATTCGCCCCGCTGACCTGCCGCCTCCCTTCGCCACCGACAGCGTCGCCAGTTCGGCCTATCGGGTCGAGCGTCCCGCTGGGGCGACACTGAAGGTTCCCGCCGGCTTCCGGGCCGAGCTGTTCGCAACGGGCCTGTCGCATCCGCGCTGGATGGCCGTCGCACCGAACGGCGATGTGCTGCTGGCTGAATCGCGGGCCGGAAAGATCACCCTGCTGCGGGATGCGGACGGGGACGGCAGGGCCGAGGTCCGGGGCACGTTCGCCGATGGCCTCGACGCACCGCACGGGCTGGCGATCCGCGATGGCTGGGTCTACGTGGGGGAGGAAACCCGCGTCAGCCGCCTGCCCTACCGTGTGGGGGACATGAAGGCGGCGGGACCGGCTGAACCCGTGACCGGCCCTCGCGCGCTGGGCAATGGCGGCGGACACTGGACCCGCAACCTGGCCTTCGCACCGGACGGTGACCGGTTCCATGTCGCGGTCGGATCGCGCGGCAACATTCAGGTGGAGGATCCCCCCCGCGCCACCGTGCAGCAATTCGCGTCGGACGGATCAGCGCAGACAACCTTCGCCACCGGCCTGCGCAACCCGGTCGGCATCGCCTTCTACCCCGGCACCGATGACCTCTATGTCGTGGTCAATGAAAGGGACGGGCTGGGGGACGGCCTGGTGCCCGACTATCTGACGCGGGTGGAACCGGGCGGCTTCTATGGCTGGCCCTTCAGCTACATCGGCGCCAATCCCGATCCCAACATGGGTGGGCGCGGGGCGGATCAGGCCGCGAGGGCCATTGTCCCGGACGTGCTGTTCAAGTCCCATTCCGCGCCGCTGGGCCTGGTGTTCTATCAGGGCCAGCAGTTCCCCGCCGACTATCGGGGGGATGCCTTCGTCGCGCTGCACGGCTCCTGGAACTCGGCCACACCGACCGGATACAAGATCGTCCGCGTGCCGTTCCGGGACGGTCGTCCGGTCGGCAGCTACAGCAACTTCGCCACCGGATTCTGGGTCGCGGGGCGGGACCGGGCGGAGGTGATCGGACGTCCCGCGGGACTCGCGGTATGGACCGATGGCAGCCTGCTGGTGGCGGACGACAGTGGACGGGCGGTCTGGCGGATATCCTACGCCGGTCCCTGAAGCCCCTTGATGAACGCCTGCCGCGCCTGCTCCACAGGCTCCCGCATGCAGCAGCCCTCCAGATGGTCATTGACCAGCCCCATGGCCTGCATGAAGGCATAGGCGGTGGTCGGACCGACAAAGCGCCAGCCGCGCTTCTTCAGGGCCTTTGAGAGCCGCTTGGACGTATCCGTGGTCGGGTTCTCCCGCAGGGTCGCAAGGGTCACCGGATCTGGCCGCTCCGCATCGGTTGGCATGTGCGACCAGAAGAAGGCGCTGAGGCTGCCGGCCTCCGCCACCAGTTCGACCGCACGGGCCGCATTGTTGATCGTCGCCTCGATCTTGCCCCGGTGCCGCACGATCCCGGCGTCGCCCAGCAGACGGTCGATCTCGTCGGGGCCGTAGAGCGAGACCTTGTGGAAATCGAAGCCGTCGAAGGCCGCCCGGAAGTTCTCCCGCTTGCGCAGGATCGTCAGCCAGCTCAGGCCGGACTGGAAGCCCTCCAGGCAGATCTTCTCGAACAGCCGCGTGTCGCTGTCGACCGGCCAGCCCCATTCCGCATCGTGATAGGCCTCGTAGTCCGGCAGGCCGCCGTGCCAGAAGCACCTGGGACGGCCATCCGCCCCCGGGATCAGGCCTTCGGTGTCACTCACCGGTTCTTCCCCGGCACCCAGAGCACATCGGTCGCCCCATTGTCATTCACCACCCGACCAAGCTGGAACAGATGGTCGGACAGGCGG